>NZ_SCMO01000020.1:0-5348 GCF_005503735.1 Pseudomonas sp. 2FE
CAAAGACAAACCCCCCACTCGCTTGCGCGAGTGAGGGGTTTGGAATTTAAGCTTGACGATGACCTACTCTCACATGGGGAGACCCCACACTACCATCGGCGATGCGTCGTTTCACTACTGAGTTCGGGATGGGATCAGGTGGTTCCAACGCTCTATGGTCGTCAAGCAATTCGGGTGGAGTGTCGCGTGCGCGCTACTCCAAATTGGGTCTGTGATAGACGGTGTTACGCGAGTTTGACGAACTTTCGGTATCGTCTTCACACTCATCAATCTGCTGCGCTTTATCTCAAAGCAGGCAAATTGCTTGGGTGTTATATGGTCAAGCCTCACGGGCAATTAGTATGGGTTAGCTCAACGCCTCACAGCGCTTACACACCCCACCTATCAACGTCGTAGTCTTCGACGGCCCTTTAGGGAACTCAAGGTTCCAGTGAGATCTCATCTTGAGGCTAGTTTCCCGCTTAGATGCTTTCAGCGGTTATCTATTCCGAACATAGCTACCCGGCGATGCCACTGGCGTGACAACCGGAACACCAGAGGTTCGTCCACTCCGGTCCTCTCGTACTAGGAGCAGCCCCTCTCAAATCTCAAACGTCCACGGCAGATAGGGACCGAACTGTCTCACGACGTTCTAAACCCAGCTCGCGTACCACTTTAAATGGCGAACAGCCATACCCTTGGGACCGGCTTCAGCCCCAGGATGTGATGAGCCGACATCGAGGTGCCAAACACCGCCGTCGATATGAACTCTTGGGCGGTATCAGCCTGTTATCCCCGGAGTACCTTTTATCCGTTGAGCGATGGCCCTTCCATACAGAACCACCGGATCACTAAGACCTACTTTCGTACCTGCTCGACGTGTCTGTCTCGCAGTCAAGCGCGCTTTTGCCTTTATACTCTACGACCGATTTCCGACCGGTCTGAGCGCACCTTCGTACTCCTCCGTTACTCTTTAGGAGGAGACCGCCCCAGTCAAACTACCCACCATACACTGTCCTCGATCCGGATAACGGACCTGAGTTAGAACCTCAAAGTTGCCAGGGTGGTATTTCAAGGTTGGCTCCACGCAAACTGGCGTTCACGCTTCAAAGCCTCCCACCTATCCTACACAAGCAAATTCAAAGTCCAGTGCAAAGCTATAGTAAAGGTTCACGGGGTCTTTCCGTCTAGCCGCGGATACACTGCATCTTCACAGCGATTTCAATTTCACTGAGTCTCGGGTGGAGACAGCGCCGCCATCGTTACGCCATTCGTGCAGGTCGGAACTTACCCGACAAGGAATTTCGCTACCTTAGGACCGTTATAGTTACGGCCGCCGTTTACCGGGGCTTCGATCAAGAGCTTCGCGTTAGCTAACCCCATCAATTAACCTTCCGGCACCGGGCAGGCGTCACACCCTATACGTCCACTTTCGTGTTTGCAGAGTGCTGTGTTTTTAATAAACAGTCGCAGCGGCCTGGTATCTTCGACCGGCATGGGCTTACCGAGTAAATCGTTCACCCTCACCGGCGCACCTTCTCCCGAAGTTACGGTGCCATTTTGCCTAGTTCCTTCACCCGAGTTCTCTCAAGCGCCTTGGTATTCTCTACCCAACCACCTGTGTCGGTTTGGGGTACGGTTCCTAGTTATCTGAAGCTTAGAGGCTTTTCTTGGAAGCATGGCATCAACCACTTCGCGCTCTAATGAGCACTCGTCATCAGCTCTCAGCCTTAGGCGCCCGGATTTACCTAAGCACCCAGCCTACAACCTTAAACTTGGACAACCAACGCCAAGCTGGCCTAGCCTTCTCCGTCCCCCCATCGCAATAACTAGAAGTACAGGAATATTAACCTGTTTTCCATCGACTACGCTTTTCAGCCTCGCCTTAGGGACCGACTAACCCTGCGTCGATTAACGTTGCGCAGGAAACCTTGGTCTTTCGGCGTGGGTGTTTTTCACACCCATTGTCGTTACTCATGTCAGCATTCGCACTTCTGATACCTCCAGCAAGCTTCTCAACTCACCTTCACAGGCTTACAGAACGCTCCTCTACCGCATCACCTAAGTGATACCCGTAGCTTCGGTGTCTAGTTTGAGCCCCGTTACATCTTCCGCGCAGGCCGACTCGACTAGTGAGCTATTACGCTTTCTTTAAAGGGTGGCTGCTTCTAAGCCAACCTCCTAGCTGTCTAAGCCTTCCCACATCGTTTCCCACTTAACTAGAACTTTGGGACCTTAGCTGACGGTCTGGGTTGTTTCCCTTTTCACGACGGACGTTAGCACCCGCCGTGTGTCTCCCGTGCTCGCACTTGTTGGTATTCGGAGTTTGCATCGGTTTGGTAAGTCGGGATGACCCCCTAGCCGAAACAGTGCTCTACCCCCAACAGTGATACACGAGGCGCTACCTAAATAGCTTTCGAGGAGAACCAGCTATCTCCGAGCTTGATTAGCCTTTCACTCCGATCCACAGGTCATCCGCTAACTTTTCAACGGTAGTCGGTTCGGTCCTCCAGTTAGTGTTACCCAACCTTCAACCTGCCCATGGATAGATCGCCCGGTTTCGGGTCTATTCCCAGCGACTAAACGCCCTATTAAGACTCGCTTTCGCTACGCCTCCCCTATTCGGTTAAGCTCGCCACTGAAAATAAGTCGCTGACCCATTATACAAAAGGTACGCAGTCACCCAACAAAGTGGGCTCCCACTGCTTGTACGCATACGGTTTCAGGATCTATTTCACTCCCCTCTCCGGGGTTCTTTTCGCCTTTCCCTCACGGTACTAGTTCACTATCGGTCAGTCAGTAGTATTTAGCCTTGGAGGATGGTCCCCCCATATTCAGACAAAGTTTCTCGTGCTCCGTCCTACTCGATTTCACTTCTAAGATCTTTTCGCGTACAGGGCTATCACCCACTATGGCCGCACTTTCCAGAGCGTTCCGCTAAAATCAAAGAAGCTTAAGGGCTAGTCCCCGTTCGCTCGCCACTACTAAGGGAATCTCGGTTGATTTCTTTTCCTCCGGGTACTTAGATGTTTCAGTTCCCCGGGTTCGCTTCTTACACCTATGTATTCAGTGCAAGATACCTAACTTATGTTAGGTGGGTTCCCCCATTCAGACATCTCCGGATCACAGTCTGTTTGCCGACTCCCCGAAGCTTTTCGCAGGCTACCACGTCTTTCATCGCCTCTGACTGCCAAGGCATCCACCGTATGCGCTTCTTCACTTGACCATATAACCCCAAGCAATCTGGTTATACTATGAAGACGACATTCGCCGAAAATTCGCAATTCAACTCGCAAATTTTACCTTAGCCTGATCACACCCCAGTGAAAAGGGTGATCAGTCTATTCTTTCTATCACATACCCAAATTTTTAAAGAACGATTGTTACTACTGGTCAAAGACCAGAATTCAATATTCAGCCAGGCTACCCCGGGAATATTCAATTCTGAACTCTCTCAAGCACTTCGTCGTGGTGGAGCCAAACGGGATCGAACCGTTGACCTCCTGCGTGCAAGGCAGGCGCTCTCCCAGCTGAGCTATGGCCCCCTGATTCAGCAGGCTTTTCCACAACAATTGGTGGGTCTGGGCAGATTCGAACTGCCGACCTCACCCTTATCAGGGGTGCGCTCTAACCAACTGAGCTACAGACCCAATTGTTCGGGCTACTAGGCTGACAACTCTTACCTGATCCTCCCCATCCTACAGGGACGACCCAATCGTCTTTCGCAATGAATCAAGCAATTCGTGTGGGAGCTTATAAGGAAGCTGATGTCGTCGATTAAGGAGGTGATCCAGCCGCAGGTTCCCCTACGGCTACCTTGTTACGACTTCACCCCAGTCATGAATCACACCGTGGTAACCGTCCCCCTTGCGGTTAGACTAGCTACTTCTGGTGCAACCCACTCCCATGGTGTGACGGGCGGTGTGTACAAGGCCCGGGAACGTATTCACCGTGACATTCTGATTCACGATTACTAGCGATTCCGACTTCACGCAGTCGAGTTGCAGACTGCGATCCGGACTACGATCGGTTTTATGGGATTAGCTCCACCTCGCGGCTTGGCAACCCTTTGTACCGACCATTGTAGCACGTGTGTAGCCCTGGCCGTAAGGGCCATGATGACTTGACGTCATCCCCACCTTCCTCCGGTTTGTCACCGGCAGTCTCCTTAGAGTGCCCACCATAACGTGCTGGTAACTAAGGACAAGGGTTGCGCTCGTTACGGGACTTAACCCAACATCTCACGACACGAGCTGACGACAGCCATGCAGCACCTGTGTTCGAGTTCCCGAAGGCACATCCGCATCTCTGCAGACTTCTCGACATGTCAAGGCCAGGTAAGGTTCTTCGCGTTGCTTCGAATTAAACCACATGCTCCACCGCTTGTGCGGGCCCCCGTCAATTCATTTGAGTTTTAACCTTGCGGCCGTACTCCCCAGGCGGTCGACTTAATGCGTTAGCTGCGCCACTAAGAGCTCAAGGCTCCCAACGGCTAGTCGACATCGTTTACGGCGTGGACTACCAGGGTATCTAATCCTGTTTGCTCCCCACGCTTTCGCACCTCAGTGTCAGTATCAGTCCAGGTGGTCGCCTTCGCCACTGGTGTTCCTTCCTATATCTACGCATTTCACCGCTACACAGGAAATTCCACCACCCTCTACCATACTCTAGCTCGGCAGTTTTGGATGCAGTTCCCAGGTTGAGCCCGGGGATTTCACATTCAACTTACCGAACCACCTACGCGCGCTTTACGCCCAGTAATTCCGATTAACGCTTGCACCCTCTGTATTACCGCGGCTGCTGGCACAGAGTTAGCCGGTGCTTATTCTGTCGGTAACGTCAAAACAGCACAGTATTAATGTACTGCCCTTCCTCCCAACTTAAAGTGCTTTACAATCCGAAGACCTTCTTCACACACGCGGCATGGCTGGATCAGGCTTTCGCCCATTGTCCAATATTCCCCACTGCTGCCTCCCGTAGGAGTCTGGACCGTGTCTCAGTTCCAGTGTGACTGATCATCCTCTCAGACCAGTTACGGATCGTCGCCTTGGTAGGCCTTTACCCTACCAACTAGCTAATCCGACCTAGGCTCATCTAATAGCGTGAGGTCCGAAGATCCCCCACTTTCTCCCGTAGGACGTATGCGGTATTAGCGTCCGTTTCCGAACGTTATCCCCCACTACTAGGCAGATTCCTAGGCATTACTCACCCGTCCGCCGCTCGCCACCAGGTACAAGTACCCGTGCTGCCGCTCGACTTGCATGTGTTAGGCCTGCCGCCAGCGTTCAATCTGAGCCATGATCAAACTCTTCAGTTCAAACATCTTTGGGTTTTGAGAAAACCCTAAACTTGGCTCAGCAATCGCAAAT
>NZ_SCMO01000021.1:0-2019 GCF_005503735.1 Pseudomonas sp. 2FE
GGGTTAAAGGTGAGGCTGCCGTTACCGGCGCCGGGTCCTGCGACCAGGGCATAGCCATTGGCGTTGATCGTGCCATCGATATCGCTGGCGACCGGCACGCTGCTGTTGAGCACGGTGTTCTCGCCGGTGCCGACGCTGGCATTGGCGGCAACCGGGGCATCGTTGGTGCCGTTCAGGGTGATGACCACGTCCTGGAAGGTTACGCCGCCATGCCCGTCGTTGACGCTGACGCGGTAGGTAAGAGTGAGTACCTGGCCTTCGGCGAGGTCATCCAGCGCACTGGCGTCGACGTTGTAGGTCCAGCTGATGCTGCCGCTGCCGTCACCAGTGCTGTCATTGGCCAGCACCGCGGTCAGGCTGCCACGCGCGGCGGCGCCGCTATTCAGCGAGTCGTTGGTGGAGAACAGGGTGCTGCTGACGCTGTGACTGTCCGATAGGTCGACATCCGTGAAGCCGATGCTACCGCTGACTGCGAGGCTGCCGGTATTTTCATCGGGTGCGCCGTCGGCGCGTTCGACCAGAGTCCCACTCATGATGGCGTTGGGCAGGGATACCTGCAGTTGGTAGGTTCCGCCGGTTGAGATGCTGCCGGCGATGGTGCTGCTACCGGCGTAGCGGCCAACGGCGATGTAGTAGGTGCCGGGCTGGCTGAAGGTGTAGGTCAGGTAGGAGTCGTACGCGTGAACGCTGCCGCCACCGCCATCACTAACAGCTGAGTCGTCGTCGTATGCCAGCCGGTTGCCGTTGGCATCATAGAGATTCAGCCAAGGGTCGAAGCTGACACCCGCATTGTAGCCGTAGTCGATATCAAAGGTCGCACTGGTACCCGCTTGGGTGACGGTAAAGGCGTAGTAGTCGAACGCATTGTCGCCGATGCTGCTGATGGAAACGAAGGGCACGGTTTCGGAGTTGCCAACATCGGGATTGCTGCCCAGGGTAAAGCTGCCGTCCAGATTGATGGCGGTGGCGATGCTGTGGTTGTCCAGCCCTTGTGGTTTGTCGATGACGCCCGCGCCATCGATGACGCTGCTTTGAATCACCGGTGTATCGTTGGTGCCGGTGATAGTTACGGTGATGCTTTGACTGACCGAGCCACCATTACCATCGATCACGTCATAGCTGACGATGATGTCGCGGGTTTCGCCCACCGCCAGGCTTTGGAACGTGGTATCGCTTGGGTCGACGCTGAGAGTGTTGCCGCTCAGGCTCAAGCCACTGCTCAGGCCTTGCACGTTGCTGACACTGAGCACATCCCCGATATCCACGTCGCTGGCGCCAGTGAGCAGGTTGACGTTGAAGCTGGCGTCGTCTTCGTTGGCGGCGGCGGTCAGGGCTGCGGCTACGGTCGGCGCCTCA
The DNA here is from genome assembly GCF_005503735.1 of Pseudomonas sp. 2FE. Lineage (NCBI taxonomy): Bacteria > Pseudomonadati > Pseudomonadota > Gammaproteobacteria > Pseudomonadales > Pseudomonadaceae > Pseudomonas > Pseudomonas sp. 2FE. The sequence continues at coordinate 1,357 of NZ_SCMO01000021.1, forward strand.
TTGATGTTGGTGACATTGAGGGTCACGTTGGTGGCGGTCGAGATGTTGCCGGCGGCATCGACGGCCTGCACCGCGAGGATAAAGGTGTTGGCACCGGTTTCGAAATCATTGGAAGCCGCGCCTGCGGCGGCACCGGCGTTAGTAAGAGAGATCACTCCGCTATTGCTGATAGCGAAGAAACCATCAGCACTGGTGCTGGTTCCCGTTGCGGCGAAGCGGTATCCAGTGACGCCAGAGGTGTCGGTGGCGCCGACCGTACCGAGGCTGCTGTTGGCGGTGTGATTTTCTGCGTAGCTGAAAGTCTGGTTTGCAGTAATGGTCGGAGCCGTGGTGTCGACGCCGTGGCTCGAGGTGGCGGTGGCGCTGAACGGGTTGCCGGCGGCATCGCTGCCGCTGACGCTGACATCGAAGCTGGTGTCGGCGGCCAGGTCGCTGCCGGCCACCGCGATGCTGAAGCCCAACACGCCGCCACCGAGGTCGATGACCGCGCCGCTGTAGGCGCTGCCGTTGACGCTGAAGGTCACGCTGTCGCCGAGGGCGGCATCGCCGCCGACGGTGCCGCTGACGTTGACGCTGCTGGCGGCTTCGCTGGCATTGAGCAGGTCGTCGCTGGTGATCGGGTCGACGCTGAGGCTGGCCGTGGCCGTGGTGTCGACGCCGTGG